>NZ_CP012161.1 GCF_001187845.1 Octadecabacter temperatus
TCGCCACCTGTGGACATTTTTCTTGACTTAGAGGGGTGAATCACTCCCTTACTGTTCTCAAGTTGCGCAAATAAGCAACAAAGAGCGGGAAAAGAGCAACCATGTTTCAGACGGCACCAATTTCTGCGGCCTCTCAATCCGAAGTGACGGAGCAAATGGCCGAGCGGTTGAAGACCGCGTTAACCACACATCTACAACAAGTCTATGCGCCCGACCAGCGTAAGTCGTTGCGCGGTTTCAGCGCCACGGAGACGGCCGAATTGCTTGGCGTTTCGGGACAATTCCTGCGCAAAGGCCATAGTGAAGGCACTCTGCCAGAGCCTGCGGTGAACAAAGGTGGGCGGCGTTCCTACTCGGGCGATGAGATCTGGGCCATGCGCCAGTCGCTTGAGGCTGGGTCGCGTACTAAAGGGAAATACCTGCCCGGCCGTCGTGAAGACGACAAGCTGCAAGTCATCCAGTTGATGAACTTCAAGGGTGGGTCTGCGAAGTCCACGGCGACCATCCATTTGTGTCACTATCTCGCCCTGAATGGCTATCGCGTACTGGCGATCGACCTTGATCCTCAGGGCAGTTTGACGGGCTTTTGCGGGCTTCAGACCGAGTTGGAATTCGACGGGCCGACGATTTATGATGCCTTGCGCTACGAAGCCCCCCTGCCCTTGTCGGATGTCATCGTAGACACCTATTTCCCGGGGCTCGATCTGGCCCCTGCCCGTCTCATTCTGAGTGAGTTCGAGACTGAAACAGCGGTAAATGCTGGCCGTGGCGCTGCTTTTTTTGAGCGGCTTTCGGATGCTTTAGCCCCTGTTGAAGGCGACTACGACGTCGTGATCATCGACAGCCCCCCTGCCCTCGGGTTTCTGACCCTGACGGGTTTGTTTGCAGCAACGTCTGTTCTTGTGCCGATGACACCCAGCATGCTCGACCTGGCGTCGACCCAGCAGTTTATCGAAATGACGTCTGCATATTTGGGCGTGATTGAAGATACCGGCGTACGCATGGATCATGATTTCTTTAGTTTTCTGATCACAAGAGATGACCCTAGCGATATTCCAAGTCAGCAAATCGTATCCTTGATGCGTGCGTTGTTTCAGGATCGGATTATCCCGTCGACCGCGCTGCGCAGCACGGCGATTGCGGATGCGTCGATGTTGAAGATGTCGATCTATGAGGTGGCGCGATCGGACATGACCCGCAGCACATATGATCGCGCACGCACGAGTATGGACGCCGTTGGTGCAGATATCGCCAATTTGGTTCAGAAAGCGTGGGGGCGCTAGGAATGGCACTCGATAAAAACAAAGCGGGCATCATGGCCGCGATTACGGCAGCAACAGAGGGTGTTGCGCCGAAACAGACACAAAAATCCACGCGTGCGCACCGGACGTTGCCCAAGGGCACGGTCGGGTCTGTTCGTGCGGGTCTGGGCGGCATTCAAGAGATTGATACCGCGTTGATCCTGCCTTGGGGCCCGCAGGACAGGCTGGAGTTAACAGCTGTTAACACGGATGAGGCGGACGACGTTCAAGACTTAGTTGAAAGCATTCGCACCAGTGGCCAGCAGGTTCCTGTGTTGCTGCGACCTGCCGCTGATCGGGATGGTAAGTTCGAGGTCGTCTACGGCCGTCGTCGCACACTAGCCTGTCAGGAACTCGGCATTCCCGTCAAAGCACTGATCCGAACCTTGGATGACCGCGAGGCGTTGATGGCCAAGGGGCTGGAAAACGCCAGCCGTCAGGACCTGAGCTTTTACGAACGTGCACGGTTTGCCCAAGCGATCCTCGATCAGGGGCATACTCGCGAAGAAGCGCAACAGGCGCTGTCGATCAGCAAGAACACTCTGTCACAACTTGAGCGCGTCGCGCGGCTGATCCCCGATTTGGTCGGGGTGAAGATCGGGCCGGCACCTGGGGCAGGGCGCCCGAAATGGATGGCCCTCGCCGCCGCGTTCGATGCGGGACAGATCAACGAGGATTCAGCGTTTCGTTTGTTGGCGACGCAGGATATCGAAACACCCTCCGACGCGCGGCTTGAGGCCGTTCTGAACAGCCTGTCCAAACGTGGCGCAGCCGAAGCGCGTGCGGTGGAACGCAGTCCCGTTGCTGGCACTGCCGTTAAGTCGACCGGGTCTTCGGTCACACTGACGGTTAAGCGCGCCGGACAGAACAAAGCATTTGCAGAATGGTTTGATGACAACATCGACCGTCTGCTCAAGGAATCCTACCAGACTTTCAAAAACGAGGCTGGAGGAGAGGGCGGTTAACAGCTGTTAACTGTTGAGATGAGGACATGAGCAAACAAGGAGAATAACGCAAAAAGAAACCCTCGAAACCGGAGTTCCGAGGGCTGCAACGCCAAAGCGCTGATTGTCTTCGCACCACAATCCTAGCAGTCCCCGAATCACCACACAACAAAAAACGCCTTTGGGCGAACGGGTATCTGCGGCGTTTATAAAATTATGGGACAATCAATGAATCCGCCCCAAGGGGCGACTGGGCCTGTTGGGTACCAGCATGGTCTTTCTATGCTTTCTGGCTGGCGCAAGCCGTCGCCGGGGCTTGGGATCGCTGAACAACTTGCCAGCGAAGGTGAGCGCCTCGCGGTGCCAAAATCGCGCGCATTTGTGGCGGTGAAGCGGGTAGGGGCCCATATCGGCCTGAAAGCGGGCGATATGATGCTTCTGGATACGCTAGGGGCCTTTACGCAGGCCCAAGACTGGGAAGAGAGTAGGCGGCCTATCGTTTGGGCGTCGAATGCCTACCTGATGGAGCAGACTGGGTTTTCCTTATCAGCGCTGAAACGTCACGCACGGCGTTTAGCCGAGGCTGGGGCCATTTCCTTCCAAGATAGCCCCAATGGTAAGCGCTGGGGCCGCAGAGACGCTGAGGGCGTCATTATCGAGGCCTACGGCTTTGATTTATCACCATTATCCGCCCGTGTGGACGAGTTTGAACAACTACACGCCGAATTGCAGACTGAACGCGCCCTGTGTCAGCGCCTGAAGCGCCAGATCACAGTCACACGCCGTATGATCCGCGCACGCATCGAAGCAGCCCTCAGCGGGGCGCTGAAGGGCCCGTGGGTGCAGTTCACAGGTGCATTCGAGGACCTGCTGGACCGTTTGCCGCGCCGAAAGGAAGCGTCTGAGCACCTCATGGGGCTTTTGACGTGGTTTAAGGACCTTCAACAGCGCGTTGAGGCGGCTTACTTATTGGCTGCTCAGCCGATTCAAGCTGTGGAAAACCTGACCGAAACCACTGGGCAAGTGTCTAATATGACTCAAGATATGGACCCCATCGGGGTCAATACCGACCCTCACATACTAACTACAAAACAACTTGATTCAGTAACCTGTAGTTCCTCAGAAACAGAGGAAGCGGCGAGCGTGGTGCCGAATGCCCAACCAGAAGACCAAGTTGATTCGGAGCTAGAAGAATGGGTTGCTGAAACGCGCAAAAAACGTGGTGCAGCGGTCGATCTGCCAACGGTTATGCAAGCCTGTCCTGAATTCGCGTCTTGGGCGCACAACATTGGCGGGTTCCTGAAGGATTGGAGCGATTTGCACCGTGTTGCTGGCCAATTGAGGCCCATGATCGGCATTTCCGAGCACGCATGGAACGTCGCGCAGGATCGACTTGGGCCCCAAATCGCAACAGCGGCGTTGGTTCTGGTGTTTGAGAAACACTCCGCTGGCGAGGTCGCGTCACCGGGTGGATACCTGCGCGGTATGGTCGAAAAGGCTGGGGCAGGGGAACTGAATTTGGAGCGCAGTTTCTATGGGCGGTTGAATGGGTTGGCGGCGTGAAGATGGGCGTCCGATTTAGACGGTTTTGTGCCTTATGACTATGAAATGAGCTTGTTGGGTGACGTAAACGTCATCTTGCCCAACTTCATTGTTAAGACAGGCATTTCGCAAGATTCCGCTCACTTAACCAAGGGTTAACCACCTCTATCGTAGACAAAGAGCGTTGAAATGCTTATTAGAAATCAGCCCATGAAGAGAGTAATAGAGTTCAATGCTGAACGCGTTATCCCGTCGGACAAAGCGTATGGTCCTCTTGGTCGCCGATATTTTTTTGGTGCCAATTGCAATGTATTTTGCTCATGTCCTTCGATATGGAACAGCATTTCCAATGGAATGGATTTCAGCTGACTGGCCAATTTGGTTGATTGCCTTAGCAGTCTCACCGTTCGTTGTTGTCTTCTGCCGCCTTCCTTGGATCAAGCTTTCGACGTTGGATTTTCGCGGCGCGCTTCGAATTGCGGCGGCAGCTGGAATACTTGCCATCGTTGCTTCGCTCGCAAGCTACGCTTTGTCTATTGGATCACCTAGATCGATCCCCGGCATTTTTGCGGTCTCTTTCTTTGCATTGTCGTTCTTCGGCCGTGTCATCGCGACCCTCTGCCTCCAACGCATCGCTGGAACGCGAAGGGGAACACCAGTCGCGATTTTCGGGGCAGGTGCCGCAGGAATTCAGCTTTCGTCCGCTCTTCGCCAAAGCCCCGAGGTCGAGCCGGTTTGTTTCGTTGATGATGATCCGTCTTACCGAGGACTCAACATCGCAGGCCTTCGGGTTCATTCGCGCGACCAACTAAAACGGATGGTCGAAAACGGGCAGGTTTCCCGGGTGCTAATTGCGATACCGTCCATGGATCAATCAGGCATTTCGCGGATCGTTGAAGATCTCGGGGAGCTTGGTGTCGAGATCCAAGTCTTACCTTCCTTCGTTGATCTTATTTCTGGTCGCAGCAAAGAACTTAAACTCGTCGCGCCTGAGGCGTTGCTGGGCCGTGAGAAGGTTAATCTTGATCTTCCGGTTGTCGCGAAATCCTATGCTGGCCGTTCGGTAATGGTGACAGGGGCAGGGGGTTCTATTGGGTCTGAACTGTGTAAGCAGCTGCTCGAATGTAATCCCGAACGTATCGTGCTGTTTGAGCAAAGCGAATTTGCCCTTTATGAGATCGAAGCAGCGATGAGGGCAGGGGCGGCCAGCAAGAATATTGAAGTCGTCGCTCGGCTAGGGTCTGTGTGTGACCGCAACCGCGTCGATGAAGTTTTACAGGCGCAAGAGGTTGAGATCATTCTGCACGCCGCGGCCTATAAGCACGTGCCATTGATCGAAGAGAACGAAGTTGAAGGCGCGCGCAATAACATTCTTGGCACTAGAACGCTGGCACTAGCTGCGAGGGCAGCGGGAATCGAGCGTTTCATTCTTGTGTCTACAGACAAGGCTGTTCGCCCAACAAACATCATGGGCGCGACGAAACGTTTAGCGGAGCTGGTGTTGCAAGACCTTGCTTCGCGGTCTGACAAGACGCGCTTTTCAATGGTGCGGTTTGGCAATGTGCTTGGTTCATCCGGTTCGGTACTGCCGCTGTTTCAAAAACAGATCCGTCATGGTGGGCCAGTTACGGTAACACACCCCGACGTCACGCGTTTCTTCATGACGATCCCTGAGGCATCGCGACTGGTACTGCTGGCCGGTGCGTATTCAAAGGGCGGTGACGTGTTCGTCTTGGATATGGGGAAGCCGATGCGGATTATCGACATCGCACGCCGTATGATTGAATTGTCTGGTTCGACCGTTAAATCCCCGTCAAACCCAGGCGGCATTGATGTTGTTGTGACGGGCCTGCGCCCTGGTGAAAAGCTGTATGAAGAGCTGCTGATCGACGACAGCTTATTGACGGAAACACCTCATGAAATGATCCTTCGCGCTGAACAAGAGAAGCTCAGTGAGATCATGACAAAGCGGATGTTGAAGGGTTTTGAAGCAGCTGTGGCGGCGGCGGATGCCGAGGAAATTCGCAAGCTCGTGATGGAATATGCCAGCGGGTACCACATTCCAGATCATGAAGCGCCGGCGAGCGTGAGCTGATATCGACTCTGCCGTAGGGCAAGGCAGACGACCCAAAATCGAAAAGTAAAAGGGGGCGCACTTTTAAGTGCGCCCCAAATTTTTTCACCTACGGTGAAGTGTTTAGAAGTGTGCAGACTTCGTGCCTGCTGGCTTTTCGATTGGTGGGGCAAACTTGGTGAGGTCGATTCCATCGACCGCCTGTTTGTACTCGTCCAGCGTCGGTGTGCGGCCAAGGATGGCGGACAGCACAACAACCGGGGTTGAGGCCAGCAGGGATTCACCCTTCTTTTCAGCCGAGTCCGCAACAACACGCCCTTGGAACAGACGGGTCGAGGTCGCCAGAACGGTATCGCCTTTGGCGGCCTTTTCTTGGTTACCCATGCAGAGGTTACAGCCCGGACGTTCGAGGTACAGAATGTTTTCGTATTCCGTCCGTGCGGTCTGTTTAGGAGCCGTGTCATCGAATTCGAACCCGCAATATTTCTGCAAGATCGCCCAGTCGCCTTCGTCCTTCAGCTCATCAATGATGTTGTAGGTTGGGGCGGTGACAACCAGCGGCGCTTCGAAGCTTACTTTGCCATTCTCTGCCTCAAGGTTGCGCAACATTTGCGCGACGATTTTGATATCGCCCTTGTGCACCATGCAGGATCCGACAAAGCCCAAATCAACGTGCTTTTCAGCTTTGTAGAACGAGATCGGACGGATGGTGTCGTGGGTGTAGCGCTTGGAAACGTCCGCGTTGTTCACGTCCGGATCGGCAATCATCGGCTCGACGATTGTGTCCAGATCAACGACCACTTCTGCGAAGTACTTGGCGTTGCCATCAGGCTGCAACGCTGGTTTCTCGCCGGAGCGAATTTCAGCAATGCGTTTGTCGGCTTTTGCAATCAAGCTGGCCAACGTGCCGTTGTCATGTTCCATGCCTTTGTCGATCATGATCTGGATGCGGGATTTCGCCAGCTCAAGCGAGCCGATCAGCGTCTCGTCGTTAGAGATACAGACCGATGCCTTGGCCTTCATTTCCGCTGTCCAGTCGGTGAATGTGAACGCTTGGTCCGCCAGAAGCGTGCCAATGTGCACCTCAATCACGCGGCCTTGGAACACGTTGTCGCCATGTTGGTCCAACATCTGCATCTGCGTGGCGTGCACCACGTCACGGAAGTCCATGTGGTCGGCCATCTGGCCTTTGAACGTCACCTTGACCGATTCAGGGATCGGCATAGATGCCTCGCCCGTGGCAAGTGCCAGCGCAACGGTGCCGGAGTCCGCACCAAAAGCCACGCCTTTGGACATACGTGTGTGGCTGTCGCCGCCGATGATCACGTCCCAGTCGCTGACGGTGACGTCATTCAGCACCTTGTGGATCACGTCCGTCATGGCGTGATATTCGCCCTTTGGATCGCGGCCAGTCACAAGACCAAAGTCGTTCATGAACTTCATCAAGCGCGGCGTGTTTTCCTGCGCTTTAAAGTCCCAAACGGATGCTGTGTGACAACCGGACTGATACGCGCCGTCCACGGAAGGTGACACGGTCGTCGCGGCCATTGCCTCAAGCTCCTGCATGGTCATCAGGCCGGTGGTGTCTTGCGATCCCACGATGTTGACGCCAACCCGCACGTCCGATCCGGCGTGCAGAACTGTACCAGGTGCCACACCACGCGCATTGGCGGTAAAGATTTTCTCAACCGCAGTCAGGCCTTGGCCTTCATGGCTGATTTCCTTGGATGGTGCGAACACCAGTGGTGCCTCAACCCCAAGAGTTTCCGCCGCAAACGTCTGCAGTTTTTTACCGAAGACGATGGCGTAAGACCCGCCCGCCTTCATGAATTCCATCTTTTGCGGCGTAAAGGAGCTGGACATATCCACCAGCTCATCGCCCTCTTCGCTATAGAGCTTTTTGTCTTTGGTGTTGATCTTCAACACGGTGCCAGTGGCGACAGAGTACTTTTCCTCAAGGATGGCATTGCCGTCGTTGTTCAGGATCGGGTTGCCGTCTTCATCGGTTTTCTTAACCCAGTTTTTCAGATCGACACCGATGCCGCCCGTCACGCCAACGGTTGTCAGGAAGATTGGGGAAATGCCGTTCGTACCCGCAACAACAGGGGCGAAGTTCACGAAAGGTACATAAGGGCTGGCCTGCTTACCTGTCCAAAGTGCAACGTTGTTCACACCTGACATCCGCGAAGACCCAACACCCATCGTACCTTTTTCCGCAATCAACATGACGCGTGCGTTTGGGTGCTGCAGTTTGAGGTCCTGAATGTGTTTCTGGGCCGCCTCATCAATCATGCACTTGCCGTGCAATTCACGGTCCGCACGCGAGTGCGCCTGATTGCCCGGTGACAGCAGGTCAGTTGAGATATCGCCTTCGCCAGCGACAAAGGTCACAACCTCAACCTCTTCATCGATGTCTGGCAACTTGGTAAAGAATTCAGCCTTTGCGTAGCTTTCAAGGATCTCACGCGCGACTGTATTGCCCGCTTCAAACGCTGCCTTTAGGCGGTCCATGTCTGCGTCGTACAAGAAGAACTGGGTCTGCAATACGTCGGACGCTTGGCCTGCGATCGCAGCGTCATCACCCAAGGCAAGGTCCAGCAGAACGTCCACAGACGGGCCGCCCTTCATGTGGGACAGCATTTCAAAGGCGAACTCAGCAGAGATTTCCGGAACCTCAGTGGCGCCCAAAATGATGTCCTTAAGGAATTGCGCCTTAACACCAGCCGCGCCAGTCGTGCCTGGGAGCGTGTTGTAGATCAGGAAGTTCAACGACGCATCGCGGTGCGCGTGACCGGCATCCTTAATCTGCGCGATGATTTCCTGCGTCAGCTCGGCACCGTCGATCGGCTTCGGGCTCAGGTCCTGCTTTTTACGTGTTTCGATCTCTTCAAGGTAGGCTGCATAAAGGCTCATAATCGTCTCGATTTCTAAGTTATATGTGGCATGAAAGGCCCGACGTCAGCGCACTGCGTGAGCGGGCGGAATGATTGTATGCAGCGGTATACTATGCTGGATGGAGTTGCAAGGTGATGGAGCACGAAATCACTGTCAGTTAGTTCACTCACAGATGTAACACCGGTCAGCGTGACGTTATCTGCACCAATGCTCACAACCACTTTGCCAGAGTGAGCTCTGTGAGAGCGGCCGCCCACCCTCAATCGCTTACATCAAGCACGTCGCCCAAGACGACAGATAAGTCTTCAGCGGTGTCGTTGTTGCTCCCCGTGCTGAACACAAAAGGTATCCGTATCGTCGCCGGGTTGGTTCCAAATACTCTGTCGACGGAAACAAAAGCGGGTATCGCGAAATCTAACGCGGCGTACCCTGAATTATCCCATTCCCTTCGATGGCCTTATCTGCACAGCATTCCAAGAAACGAGGCAAGGGCTGGGAGTTTGCGACGTGAGACCGTCGTTAAGTTGTTTGTTCAAATATGGCTGTCTTGATGCAGAGCTGCGCAAATCAATATTGGAAGTCCGGACTGTACTGCGAAACATACGTTAGGGACTGTTGCCGCGATTTTTCGGAGTGAGCAACCAACCCACTTTAAGCGTTTACCTGAATTTGATTCAATTGGGGCTGAGTTAAATTAGACGCTTCGGTGTTGGTGAATGCGCTGGATCCAAAGCCTTCTAGAGCGATTCTTCGATTCGAAAAAATTGGGGTCCAGATTGTAATACAAGCATTTCTAACGCAAGTCAGAAGCAACCAATTTGAATACAAAGTAGTGTTAGTTCTTTACTGTTTTGAGGATAATTTGGTTTACCCTCAACTAACTTGGTTCGCGGTCTTCACTGTCGTACGGGCGCACGATATGCTGAGTGAACGAATGGTGGGATATCATAATGCTGCGACTTCTGATTTGCTTTTGCGCGATGGCTCTATTGACGGCATGCGACTGGATTCCCCGTGGTGCCGGACTGCAATCTGAAGTCCTCGCGACTTCTCGTGACAGAGACGCCGAAACAGTGCCTAATTTTGCCATTGAGGTCGTGACTCGCTCCAATCTTGCGACCTTTGTCAGTTGGCCGGCTGCCGATACGGCTCATTACCACTGGATAGATCGCGTTGATCAGCCGAACACCCGTACGATCCAGTCAGGCGATACGTTGCGCATCACCATTTGGACAACTGAAAATGACGGACTTCTAACCGGACCTGGCCAACGCAGCGTGACGTTACCAGATACCCGTGTGTCATCTTCGGGGCGCGTTTTCCTACCTTATATTGGCGACTTCCGTGTTAATGGTATGTCCCCTAACACTGCCCGCGCGCGCATTGAGGAGGCATATATGGGCGCCATACCCTCTGCGCAGGTTCAGTTAGAGATGGCCGAAGGCCGTGGCCAATCTGTAAGTTTGATCGGAGGCGTCAATCAGCCCGGATCGTTCGCTTTGCCGGACAATGATTTCTCAATCCTGCAATTGCTCGCTGATGGAGGTGGTATTTCGACGGGTTTACTAAATCCTCAAGTTCGTCTGCATCGCAACGGTCGTATTTATGGTGTGTCCGCAGAGCGTCTGCTTGATACCCCTCGCCTCGACACAACGCTTGTAGGCGGTGACAAAATTTACGTCGAGGCCGATGAACGCACGTTCCTATCCCTTGGCGCTGCAGGCACCGAAGCAGTTCACCCGTTTCCCACCGATCAGGTCTCCGCGCTTGAGGCTTTGTCGATCATTGGTGGCGTGTCTGATACCCGTGCAGATGCAAAGGGCATTCTAATCCTTCGCCGCTATCCGGTGGCGCAAATCACTGAAGATCGCACTGGCCCGGATCACCCACGCACCGTGTTTACTTTGGATCTGACATCGGCTGATGGCTTGTTTTCCGCGGATCAGTTCGAAATCCAATCTGGCGATCTGATCTATGTAACTGAAAGCCCGGTCACAGCTGCAAGCTCTGTCTTCGGACTGATCGGATCTGTGCTTGGGTTGAATAATGCGATAACAAACTAAAGTTTCGTCTCGTTGCTTTTCCCAGGATGCTGGTTAGGCATTTTGATACGGTAACACCAGCTCCGAGGTGGACCTATAGAGCTTTGGTGCCGCGCAGTGCTCGTTAAACCAAAGCGACAAAGCCTTACCAACTCAGTGCTGAATGGCAACTGCATCGTGGGCCACGACGTTCAAACCAATGGTGATCACTGACCCTGAAATTGAGGGGCATAAAGAGACACCAAGACTCAGTATGTTAAAGAAGAAACTTCTTTTCAGATTGAAGTTGGCCAAGAGGAAATAGTGCGCGCCTACCCAAGGCTCTGCGCTGAACTCAGATTTGCTAAGAACCAGGAAGACTGCCGCCGCTTAATGGATGATATTGCAGGATATCTCAACCTTGGGAATACTTGGTTCTCGATTAAGGACCTTAGTCCAGCGCTCAGTTCCATGATCCTGGGTTATTTCTTGGAGCGCACTGAGGCGATCAGCAATCACCGTGGCTACGCGTTCAAATTGTCCCAGGACCTTGCGAATAAGAGCCTTGATTGGCGAACTATTCTAAAGAAACCGAGGTCAAACTAAGAACGTTTTACGAGATCTTCTGCCCCTTGGCTTGCCCCGTTTTACAGCGAGCAGGTTGAGCGGGGGGTTTCAGGACCTGAGAACCAGAAAAACATGTCCTATTTTCTGACATAAGGAGAGTGAAGATGATTACGTCCAAGATTCTACAACGCGTCAAAGGAAAGGGCAGGGGGGCTATTTTTGCACCGTCCGACCTGCTGGACTTAGGGTCGCGCGCAAGCGTTGATCAGACTTTGTCGCGTTTGACGGATCAGGGCGTGATCAGGCGTTTAACGCGTGGCCTTTATGACTACCCAAAGATCAGCGCACGCTTTGGAATGGTTCAACCATCCGTCTATGATGTTGCACGTGTGATCGCCCGCAAAGACCACTATGTGCTTCTCATGTCGCAGGCCGCTGCTGCAAACCAATTCGGTTTATCTACCCAAGTGCCTTCAAAGCCCACCTACATCACAGATGGCCCCACGCGGACCCGGACAGTGGGCCGGCAAGTGATCCAGTTTCGCAATGCATCTCGCAAAACGCTGACTGGGGCAGGGCAGACGTCTGGAGCTGTGTTTCAGGCCTTACGCTTTGTTGGCAAGGACGGTGTGACTGATCGCGTGATCAATAAGCTGGCAGCGGCGTTATCAGACAAAGATTGTGATCTGCTTGTGAAGCAAAGTCGAGATGTTCCGGCATGGATGAAGCCGGTTGTTCAACAGATCGCTGCCCATGTCTGAACTGAACAGTTTTGCAAACGAACCGCCAGCATCGCGCGCGATGCTGTTTCAAGAAGTAGCAGCGGCTTAGGTGCTTGTGTTAGAAATGCACTCTACGGACGAGGCTGCGCAAAGGGGCATGGGCGAAAAAGCTGGGGTAGGGGCTTTGAACTTGGAACACAGTTTTTATGGGCGGTTGAGCGCGCAGGAAGCATGAAGATGGAACCACCGCGTTATTTGGAGAGCCTAGATATGCTTAGAATGAAAATATTTGACATTTGGCAATCTTTGCCATTAATTTTCTAGGTAGGAGGCCCACTATGGCAACAATGAACGTATCTCTTCCAGAGCAGATGAAATCTTGGGTGGAGCAACAATCCGAGGGCGGGCGTTTTTCAAACTCCAGCGATTATGTGCGTGATCTTATTCGCCGCGATCAGGAGCGAGGTGTGAGGATTGCCGAGTTGCAGGCCGCAATTGATGCGGGTTTGAACAGTGGACCCGCCAAGACTTTTGATCCTGCTGTCTTCAAACGGAAGATGCATCAAGCACGTGACCAGTAAGTACGTTCTTCGACCGTTGGCAGAACGCGACATTGCCGAGATTTGGACTGATGGTGCAGATCGGGGGGGGGGTAGATCGGGCTGATAAGTATTTCGACGGGTTGGTAGACCTGTTTGATCTTTTGAGCGCGCAGCCGGAAATCGCGCGCTTGCGCAGTGAGTTTAATCCACCGGTTCGGCTTCATATTTATGGATCGCACGTCGTCATTTTTGAATCGATTGATCAAAGCGTCTCAGTCATTCGGGTCTTACACCAGAAACGGAATATTTTGGCATTGTTAGGCGAGTGAAGAGGGCAGGGGATCGTTGCCATGCATTTGACTAAGATCAATCCAGAGCTGAACGTGAATCGGTTCTATCATTTGGAGATATTGCCAGGCCTCTTTGGCGATTGGGGCCTCGTGCGCAACTGGGGTCGGACCGGAAGCAACGGTCAATTGCGCACTGATTGGTTTGCCACTAAAGGGGAGGCCAAAGACGCCCGCTTCGCGCTACATATGAAGAAAGCAAAGCGCGGTTATGAATAGCTCGTCAAAAAAACCGAGAGTTAATCAGGGAACGTCTAGTTCAGACTGAATAGCCAGCTTTTCTGCAAGATTGAGTGTCACGACTTTGTGCTTCGCCTCTGTGACGAATGATCATTGGAGAAGCACCCGAATGTCAGGCGATATTGGCGTCAGTCTCGTTTCTCGAAGCCTAAACTGTCCGTCGTCAGGGTTTTTGGAGCCAATGGCTGCGTAAATTAAGAGAGAGTTTGGCTCATTTGTTTGGTTTGATTAACCTTATCTGTGTTTGCGGAACGTGCCGTATCGCCTGCCAGGCGCCGTTTGCCAGCTTCCATGAAGTCCTTGGACCATTTGGAATAGATCCCCTGTGATATGCCTTCACGACGGCACAGCTCAGCAATGCTATCTTCGCCACGCAGACCATCCAAGACGATCCTGATCTTCTCTTCTGATGAATAATGCTTGCGGGTGGCACGTTTGATGTCGTTGACGATCTTCTCGCCGGGGCTCTTCGTTGTCTTTCTCATCGTCCACTCCTCAGTGGTTACGATGGGCAACAAACCCTCTCTTAGCAAATAACGTTATTTGGCCCCATAGGCGCTGACGTCAGACCCTTCCGGGAGGGGGCATAGAGAAATTCGGTAAAATAGGTCAATAGTACAGACTTATCGTATAATTAACGTTATGTTAAATTCTTACCGACCAAAAAGCGCCTAACTAAGCACAAACCCACCATCCCCCATGTGATCGATCTTGCCGACATCGGCATCGTCGAAGGGTCAGGATCCTTGGCGTTCCGCCCGACCTGAGTATACCTTTCGAGGAAAACCACGTTTTGACACTGATCCTTTGGATTGGTGGACTATAAAGTTTTAAATGCTGACAAGTTGAAACCACGAGAAGCATGTTGAGTGTCGTGTCGATTTCACCGAAGGCTTTTGAATACACTCTTAAACATAAGCGAAACGTCCAAACAAATGGTTCGTTTCTTTTGATAAATCAGGTCGAGCCGCGCTTTGCGAGGAATGCACACGCGCGAGTAGATCATATCAGTTTCTTCAAGGGTGGTAGCTTTTGCCAGTAAATATTCTTCATGGGAGTGGAAGTAGATGGAGGCAAGGCCGGAAATCCCCGGTCTAGACTTCAGGACCTGAGAATACGTTTCGGGGAAGCGTTCGACATATTGCCTTAAAGGCGGTCGCGGACCAATTAGGCTGATATCGCCGCAAAGAACGTTGAAAAGCTGTGGAACCTCGTCCAATCTAGTTCTTCGAAGAAATGCACCTGTGTTCGTAATGCGATCAGACTTATCCCCCCCCGAAACGCCGCTATCTTCGTCAACGACTTTCATGGTTCTAAATTTGATCAAACTAAATCCCTCTGTTTGGGATTTCATACGTTCAGAAATGTAGAACACCGGCCGGCCATCCAACAAAGTTACCAAGACCATGGTCAAAATGATGACAGGCGTAAGCACGATCGAAAGGCCGATGGCGCAAATGAGATCCAGTAGGCGCTTAGAAGGTGTCATCGTGAAGTTGCCTCTTTCCATTGTGCGACCATCTGAGTCGCTTCAGATGCATCGGTATCGAAGGCGTGAAAGGTTGAAAGGGCGTCACAATCCAGTGTGATACTTTGATGTGAGCCTTCTTGCGCAGAGCAAAGGTCAAACGGGTGGTTAGCCGCGTGTGCCAGCTCTTCCATGTAGACCACTTTCGGAGCGGCGATGTTGAGGGTTTCAGGCAACTGCCCTTTATGAGTGGCAAGACTGTACAAGACTTCAGCCAGAGTTTTCGGACCAATATATGATCGAACAGGTCCGCGGCCGTCAGCAAAGCGATCAATGTGAAGGGGTTGATTTGAAGTAGATCCTGCCACATTCAACAGGAGAGCATCAGCCCCTGCAACGTTGCCTATTCGCAGGCAACAAACCTCAAGTCCTTCTTCACGCCAATGCGCACAGGATTGCTCCATTTCAAGTTTAGCTTTGCCATATTCGTTGATGGGGTTTGTGGGACTCGATTCATTGAAAGGCGTTCCGTCCCCTGCCCCATAAACTGCAGAGGAAGACGCGAGTAACACCCGCTTAATCCCTGCCCGACTAGCCTCACGCATCACAGTTGAAGCTAAAGGCGTGTTCAATAACAGATCCGCATTTGGGCCAGGCGTAACACCCGCAAGACAAACAATTGCATCGATATCGAATGAATCCAGTGTTTCTTTCGGTTTCTTTGTTAGGCACCAATGAATCCCAGTCGAACGAGCCGGATCGCGATGTTGTTCAATTACCTGAACAGCACTTGGGAGTACGAAATTCCAATGGTGCAACACCATTTGGCCAACCCTGCCCGTTCCGCCCAATAAAAGAATTCGATGTGAGTTGGTCAAGTCAGGTACGGGCCTTGAATAATTGAGGACAATGGTTCGGACTCATCTTGCCAAAGACTTCTATGCTTTCAATGGAGCTCTCAAAGCCCGGTTGTGATGCTCAAGGGCGGTTTCAAGATCATCATATAAATGCAATTTCCCGCCTTCCAAAACAGCGCCACTATCACAAATTTCCCGCACCATTCTAGGTGAGTGAGTGACCACAATTGCGCTAGAGGTTTCACGGCGTCGTTCAAAAACTTGCATACTCTTTTCTCGAAACGCACCATCGCCCACCGAAGTAACTTCATCCACAAGGTAGGTATCAAACGGGATCGCCATTGATACGCCGAAAGATAAACGTGAACGCATTCCTGAAGAATAAGAACGGAATGGCATATTGAAATGTGGACCGAGCTCAGCAAAATCTTCCACAAAATCAACAAGTTCGTCGGTGTCTACGCCATATAGGCGTGCCACAAACCGAGCGTTTTGTAGACCTGTCATATCGGGACTGAAGGACCCTGCAAAACCCACGGGATAGGAAATACTGCCAGTTGATAAAACACGCCCCCGATCAGGTCGGATTGTACCTGCCAGTAGCTGCAGCAACGTACTTTTCCCTGCCCCGTTTCGGCCAAGCAGAGCAACGCTACTGCCTGTAGGAAATTCCGCTGTCAGGTTCTCAACAATAACTTTTCGAACTGATTTGGTCGCGAAACTTTTTGAAAGGTTTTCGATGCGTATCATAACAGGGTCAGCTGCGATCACGTAGGCTGTAGTAAACCAACGCCAAAACGCACCATGATAAGAAGCTAAAGAGGGCAACGAACAGGATCAGCTTAATCCGTTCAGGGTGTTCAGCTTTTTGTGCCAACGACGGCTGAATATGTGCCGCCAAGTACCGGCTCTGCCGCCGAGCTTCTGCCTGCGCACCATTAAACCCTGCTAAAGCGGTTGTGTATGCAACTTCCGCAAATTCACGATCCACAATCAGTCCCTCGTATTCACCAACCAAATCGGCAAATACAACCGCACCCTCGGCGCCACCACCGAGCCCGAGTTTTTGACGTTCTTCCTCAATCCGCTGATTGATCACTTCAACTCTTCGATCAGCTTGTTCAAGGCGTGGATCGGAAGTGCTAGTCGTATCGCGCAACAAATCTCCTTCGATCATCGCATCCGCCAATTGCTGTTGGAGCGTGACGAGAAGACCCATCTGGTTTTGTGTATCGATGCTGGGATCAACGATCTGCGTTCGGTTCCGAAATAGCGTCAAAGACTGGCGTGCTTCGCGCAACCGCGCGGACGCAATCTCTAGGTCGTCGCGTGAGTAGCGGATGGCGTCCTCTCGCGCTATTGTAGAAAGGTTGTTGATCATAACTGTGCATTCCGCCAGCACAGCATTCGCAATACGTTGGGCTTCATGCGGATCAAACGCAAGGACGCGGATTTCAATCAAGCTGGTGCCACTGTCATAGATAACCGACACCTTTCGCGACCAATGATTAACGAGATCTTCAATTGTTCCCCCAGGGTCGTATGCGTAAAGTGGATCCTGTTCGATCGAAACACGGCTCCAGATGCTCTCAAGGTCGACACGCTCATTCACTCGCGAAACAAGTTCTTGACTGTTCAGGAAGGCATAAAGAACATCGGTGTCTGTTGAACTGGAACCAGACAATTCAGTAATGCCACCCAACAATTCAATCGCCGAGCTTTGTTCCTCCGAGCGAACGGAAAATGCGAGCTTTGAGGCGTATTGATCCGCAGCATAAGTGTTCATATAGAATGCCGCGGCCACAATGGGCGCAACGCAAATCAGAATCCATGAAAGAAACAGGAAGACATGTCGCTTGCGCCGTCGCGCAGGTTGTACCGTAGGCCGTACAACAGGACGTACTTGAGCATCCTGTTTGGGCGCATCAGCCGCTACACGCGCTTCCCGAGGTTTGTGTTGCCTTTCCACCTGCTTGTTAGGTGTAGCATCCCTCTTCTTCGCGTCCTGTTCGCCAGCTCTATCGGGAGTGTCGTTCATTTCATCTACCAAATCAGTCTAGCAACATTTGCATTGCATGCTTTGATAGCCTAGGAATTGCCGAAAGGCCATGTAGATGAGAGTTGTTGATTTGTTGACTCCGGAACGCAAAACTTCAAATGAGTCGACGCCTCTCCGCCTGCGGAAACAACATACAAGTTTTACAAGTTATCGCGCTATTTTTGCATTGGTCTTGCGTGAAATTTCCACGACTTACGGGCGTTCGGCTGGTGGTTATATTTGGGCAGTGTTGGAACCCGCCGCTGGCGTGGTATTGCTGACCATCATATTCTCGATCGGATTCAAATCGCCTCCTTTGGGAAGCGACTTCGCATATTTCTATGCGTCAGGGTTGCTTGCTTTTACGATGTATGCCGACATTTCAGCCAAACTCGGCCAAAGCATTCAATTTTCGCAACGTTTGCTGTCCTATCCACGCGTGACATTCGTGGATGCTCTTTTGGCGCGATTACTTTTGAACACTTTGACCCAGTTGATCATTCATTTGATAGTCATGACATTTGTGGTGCTAATCTCATCGGCCGACGTGAGCATCGACATGTCAAAACTAGTGATCGGATATGCGATGGTTATCGTGCTGTCTGCGGGTATCGGTACGCTAAACAGCTTTTTATCATTAGCCTACCCAATTTGGGCCACTGCGTGGGCAGTTCTCAGTCGCCCGTTGTTCATCGCGTCCTGTATCTTTTTCGTGTTTGATGCAGTTCCCCAGCCTTACAATGACTACCTTTGGTATAACCCGCTGGTGCATATTATTGGCATGATGCGAGATGGATATTACCCTTACTATCAACCCAATTACGTGTCTGTGGTTTACGTTTTTGTTGTTGGGCTAACGACCCTTTGCATCGGACTGTTTTTCCTAAATCGGTATCACCGAGACATCATCCTAAAATAGATTGCCCGCTGACGCGTTTAGAAAAGAAAGTCGTCAGACGTTAGCACTAGCTGCCCGACCAGTTCGATTGAGAAATCGCTTGCACCATCTCCGTCCACATCGGCTTCAATGAGGGTATTCAAACCCACAGTGCGTTGAATCATTTCACCGGCGGTTCCGCTAAAATTATTCTCTCCAATAAAGTCGAAGTCTTGCCGTCCACCCGTCGTAAGGTCTGCGTCAAGGCGGCTCACTTCGATCCGGTCAATGCCAACTTGGTAATCAGTGATGATATCACGATTGCCCTCTCCGACACCCGAATCCGAGAGTTGGAAGAAAATGAAACGGTCTCGGACGTCACCTTCTCCACCTGTCATAGTGTCAGCGCCTGAGTTCCCATAAAGGGCATCGGCACCGAACTCACCGTCCAGAATGTCATCGCCTGCACGTCCGTATAGGCGGTCAGAGGCATTACCACCTGAAAAATCATTGGCGTTACTGTCACCACGGAGTTGGTCACCATAACGGCTAGCAACAAACATTTCGATAGAGTCAAACGCATCGCCAATTGCGTCGCCAACATTGATTGCGCTGTTCTGTAGGTCAACAATAATGCGGCTAACAGCGCTGTGGTAGCTGGCTGTATCCGTGCCCGTACCGCCATTCAATTCGTCCGCTCCAGCGCCACCATCAAGCGTATCGTCTCCGACTTCGCCGTCTAGAATGTCTTCGCCTGCGCCACCGTGAATAACGTTATCGGCGGCATTCCCCGTAACGACGTCGTCGCCCGCGCCCAGTGCTGCATTCTCGATAATCGTACTTTCCGCGATACCCATAATACCAATACTCAGCCCGAAGTCGGAGAAGGTCCCGTCGTTCATGTCGATTCTTGCGTCGACACTAGAACCCAATGTGCTGAAATCGAGCAGGTCCACGCCGTCTCGGTCATAGATTGTAAACACCATGTCATTACCGGTGACGTCTGTAGTTGGCACGCCTGACATATAGACTTGGAATACATCATCAAGATAGTTTCCGAGTGTGGAGTTGGCTCCGTAGGTCGTATCGCCAGCTGTAACACTGTTTGCATCCGGCTCTCCGTAGAGCTCCTGAATGGCTAGAATATCAACCATCATTGCGCCAGCGGTATAGCCATAGGACGCGTCGGTATTGGTGTTTTCAGTTTGGTTGAAGTACGACATGACCGACATTTGCCAGCTGTCATTCGCGAACAAATTGCTAGTGCCGAAGATCGCTGAACCGTTGTAGTCGCCTTGATGGCCAAGGCCCAGAGCATGTCCAAATTCATGAACGTAGGTTTGGAAGGAATAACTGTCGATCGTCGTCCCTGAATATACTAGCCAATCGGTTTCTACGTTTAACTCAACACCGTCTGTGTTGTCTCCGTACAGTATGCTTGTCGAACCGCTATTAGGGTAATACGCAAATGCACCGCTATCTTCATCATCCAAAGTGATCATTTCACCAGAGGTAACAATCTGGAAATCAATGTTAGCGACCATTTCCCAAGCTTCCATCGCCCATTGCGCGAGCTGCTGGCCGTCCGCGGTAAGCCCCGACAAGTTGACAGTAATCACATTGGACGATGACGTATCGAATGAAATTTCATATCCACGATCACCCTCGAGAAGATAATCTGCCAACTCTTGAGTTGAGGCAAAATCAGGGGCGGCCTGTTCTGTAATCGTCAGCGAATAAGTACCGGTGTAGGTGCTATATGCGTCTGCTTCGACGAAAAAGGTTCCTGTCTCCGTCGCTACATACGAGATCTGGGAATTAAAAGTGCCACCGAAATCATCATTTTCTCTTAGGATGTCACCTGATCCGTCGCGCAGCCGGAGATAAGTGTCGCTCAGCGTATTGCCCGTCATGGTGAACTGGTAATTTACGCCGGCAGTCAATTCGATTGCGATCCAGTCTTCATCTGTCCCGTCCGAAATCGTCCCGTTGAACGTATCGCCAACGATCATTTCGAAGCCCGTTAAAGTATCTTCGCTAGCGTCAGGGTCCTCAGACACAACGGCCTGAAGCGGTTCGTTATTGGATGCGTTGCACAACTTGTTGTTGGTGTAGTCAGTTTCTACCGGCTGTCTTTGTATTTCGCAGATAATACACATTCGATTTCCTTTTCCACACCATAAAGCCCTAGACAAAAAGTCTAAGGGGCAACTTTTTTAGTTCAAGTTGAATAAAGTATGATTAGCGGTTTTGGCAAGAATATGACTGCGAGAAGTCAGGTTTAGGGCCAGCTTGGCTGACACCAGAACCCCTGATTAACGCTGGAAGATCCAAACTACAAAATTTTTGAATGGCTTCAAGTATACCCGCGCCTTGGGAGACCGGGTTAACAGATTTCCATAGTGCTGTTGTAGCCAGCGAAAGAGGCGTGATCGCGTCGTGGCGTTCGACGTCTCTAGCTGACGCACCTGTTCAAAAACGTTTCCTGATATAGTTAATGCGGCAAGGCGTTGTAACTTGTATTCCAGCTTCGCATAGCTGCGCGCGGCATAGTTTTGCGTCATCACCGACATGACACGGTAACCGCGTCCCTGAATGACATATGCAATCAGACGTTCCTGAACGTGGGCTAGGCCGCCGTCAACATGGTGAGGTTCCGGGTTGTAATCTTCCCAGTTCCATTCTTTCAAGAACATCGGAAATAGGGCATCGGTGCGGAACCAATACATTGTCCCATATGCTGCAACCGGTGTGTTGTAGTCCACGACTACAGACATCCCCATGCTATCAAGCTCAGTCTGGACTTGTTTCTTATTGTTAAACCAAGAATGCCCAAGAGTTCCGAAACCCATGTGGATGATCGGCGGGATAACCAGACCAATGTCCGGCTCGCGTTCCATGAGGTCAAGTACGTTGCGCACGTAGTCCGAAGACCCGACCAGGTTTTCAAAAAGATGTTCCTTGAAACTCTCTCCTACTCGAGGGGAGACCTGTGGCGTGCGCTTGGAATGTAGTCGGAGGGCTACTTTGTAGTCACCTTCAAGAATGATGTCGCGCCATGTAATGAATAAGGACGACATGTCTCTGCCGCGGTTTTGCTCAACTACGCGTACAGTATACTTTTTCTTGGAAAGTTTCTTACTTTCCAGAAAGGCAATAATTTTGGACCTATTCTCATCACTTGCTGTCGTGATGAACAAATGGTGCGCTGCGGGGATATTCTTAGACAGCTCTAAGAACTCGGGCATCATTTCAGCATAAAAGGCGTGAACGAAAACTGCTACTTCACCAAAATCCCACTCGCTCTTGTCGGGCTCTGCGGCAGTATCGGCTATAACCTCGTACTGATCCGCGATCATCGCGAAATCGCGGAGCGGCAGGCTACCATTGAGGTATGTCATCGTTGATTTGTAAACACGTGGTGCGCGCGTACGTATTGCGTCTACAGCGTCGCGAAGCCGTATGGCATTCAAATCATGAAGCAATGGATCAAGTTCGAACAAAGCAAGTGGAAAGCAAATTCCACGTCCTTTGACCAACTTGTGGACCTCAAACAGTCTAGGATCGACGGTATTCAACTCGTCCGCTTTGAACGGGTAGGCAACCTTTAGTCCCAGCTGAATCGTAGTTTTTGCGATCGGAACAATGCAATTGACGAATTCTTCCCAATAGTCAGAGTTCGGTTCAATTCTTGCAAAGACCTCCCTGATCATAGTGCTCCCAAGGAACTCGGGGCTCATTACGACGAAATCGAAGTAAGGTATCAAGTCAGGGCACTTGATACCTTTAAGGCGCGGATCAAGGTTAGAGTTATGCCAGTAGCTTGAATACAGCGCCGAGCCAGACCGCTCTGCATCGGAAAGGATCTTTTTCACTGAAAAAAGAGGACCGATAACGTTCGAACCTGAAGCGATGATAGTTTTGCCTATCGCCGCTTCGCCTAGCTGGTTGATGACATATTGCATCCGACCAAAGGCTGACGTGTAGTGTTCGGGATAAACTACATACTCAACATTAGGTAACCCCCCAATAAACATTGGGACGGTATCTTCACCGCTAGGGTGAATACCAACGTAAACTCGGTCAGCTTCGCGGGCCAGCTCATGAATGGCCAACCGCACATATGGAGCGGTTTCCGGCCTCTGGCCGACCGTATAAATCGCGATGGTCATCACAGTCTTCTTTGCTAAGGAATGCTTTAGTCTTCTCTAGGATAGCCGTAGGAGGTCATTTTTTCTCCGTGGGCCTCATAAAAGCGATCTAACTGATCCTTTGTGAGGTAGTTCAAGTAGTTGTTTTTCTGACGTTTCCAGAAGAACTTGCCGTTTTGTTGGGTCCGTTGATCGGCCTTTTCGAAAACTTTCTCAACTTGAATGCCTTCCATCCCAAGGAAAGAGCAAATGTCTTCGACTGTAGATGTGAAGTTATCCTGCAAATCCTCGTAGCGGATAATCTTGATAGATTCCCCGGCTGCTTCGCGTTCTTTGGCTAGATCGATGTGCTCGAACAAACCACCGAATTTGCGGTTTTGTGGAAACAAAGTCTGGTGTTCAAGGAAGATTTGAAACAACTGCTCCATTTCTTCCGGTTTAAGATCTTCAACACTGTCAAACTGGATCGGCAGGTTCTTACCAGCGTTTGCCGCAACATTGCGGGATACGAAATTCAAGTAGGACAGAAACACATCCAGTGGGTGACGGTAGATATAGATGATCTTGTCAGTAGCGAATTTACCACCGCCATCCTCTGTCATCTCATCCTTCCAGTGGGATTTATAGAAATACCAGTCTTTCCCCTGAAAGTACCACGGATCTTCTTTGACCTTGCCGTAATGGGTGTCAGTGACAAAGCGTTGAAGAATACCGGGGCCTTGAGGCATTTCAGTAATTCCAGCAATGATTGCCCGTAGCCAAGTGTTCCCGCTCTTCGGAAAGGAATATAGGCCAACTGTCAGTTCGAATTGGTTCGTGTCATTCATTTTACAGACTTCTCAATTAGTTCTTCATCGCAGATAACAGCGAGGGCTTCCCCCACTTCCTCTTGAAACTTGTTAGAGGCCGATTTGCGCTTTGTTAACTTTTTCTTAACGCGGGACGCTAGGCTAGGCTGGGATTGTTCGGTGTAGTGTTTCATAAATAAAGACATGGCGTGGCTCACGCCATCTTCTTCCACATCTCGTAGATTTTCAGAGTAATAGGCACCACGATTGTAGTTGCCTGTTATCACTTCATATGACGGGAAATAGTGCGCGTCATTCAACCGCTCGCGCAACTGTTCAACAGCTACGCGCAGCACTGACTTAGAGTAGCTAGTAGCAGAGAGAACACTTTCATCCTCCCGTGCTGTCGCAATCAATGGCACCGGCGATACTGTCATTAGGATCTTAACGTTAGGATTCTTTGACCGCATCATTGTGACAAATTCTTCGAAATCGGCGACGATCTCATCAACTGAAAAATTCACGAATTCATGCTGATCGGTGGAATACAAACCTCCGGCTACACCAGGCGCTAGAGCAAAAACTGCTCCATCGGACTTGGCACGCCACGCTTCGGTTAAACCGAACGTGAAAACAAAGACGTCAGATTCTTCAACAATACGGCGCACAGCCGCGAAATGCACTTCTCTGTCGGCGTAAAACTCGTCTTCGCTAACAAATCCCCCCGGTTGGACGGATGGGCGGAAGGGGTCAATCAGATACCCGTCAGCATTGCGCCAAAAATCCTCTTCAGGAGTAAACTCACCATAGGCCCGCTTTGCTAGCTGTAGCAATTGGCGTGCTGTATACAGATTGCCGTAACGTGCCGAGAACACGCCGTACCCAAAACTGGCGGCAACCGCTTCAGGGATGATCGGGTGAGGCACTTCTTCGGTAACAAAGTAATTATACCCCGCCTTCTGGAGATGACGCGCAATGTGTTGAGCAAAACAGCTGCCCGCCGTTGCGATCTTCATGTTTTCCTTCAGTAAAAAGCCGCCTTTTACAACAGGGTCGACATCGGAAATATGTTCAACCCTGTGTGCACGGGACCAAAAACAATGATCAGGAAGGTTTTTATAGGGATTGCTCATTATGCTGACACCTTCCGATGTTGGTCGACCACATGTTTTGCAAGGCCCGATATCTCTTCCAGCAATGCTGCACCATAGACTTCATTACCGTGGGTCGGATCTTCGCTCCAGTACTGCGGTGCTAACGCCCCGTCTTTAAACACACGGGCTGGCAGTTCGATAAATCGCACATTTTCGATGTCCGCCGCAGCTTGGCGCAAGACATGACAATATAAGGTCCACATTTTTATGCGAAACGAAATAGGCGCAACTTCATACTTCTTGAGGCGCTTGCCAAACGCACCCGGGAATTTGCGGATGTGATCTGGATCGGCAATAGGCGGTGGCGGTGGCAACACAAGAATCGGCAAATCTGTAGTCGATGCAAGTTGCCGCACGAGCATTAGCGCATTTTCGTCCGCCAAAGAGGCCATGGTCGCACGAATGATCTCGTATGGTAATTTCTGTACCCCTTCGAGAACGCCAAAATCGGAATCAGGCATTTCAAAGTCGTAAGGTTCCGGATGGCTCATCAATGCCAGCTGATTGTATTCATTTCCCATCATCGATGTGAGGATGACGTCAGCATCGCGTGCTTTTGGAAGGTGGCGCAGACGCTTTACGAGGTCAGGATGGACGTTCCTAACGCCGTTTGTCATTTCGAAATTTGGCTGGAATGTCTTATAGTTCAGGCGAGCCTGCGACATTTCGAAATCCAGATCGCTACCATCAATCTCTGACTGCCGATAGGCGCGAGCAATACACCCAGCATGGCTATGGCCTATAAGTAAAATGTTTAGATCAGAGCTCAAAATCAAGCCTCCTGCTTGGGTCGGGTATGGACAGTTTTTGACCAAGCTACCAACGCAGCAAGGCCGTTCTCCAACGAATGCTGAGGCGCCCATTCAAGTTGGGATTTCGCCGCTGAGATATCAGCAACACCATATCGAATGTCACCAGGACGAAAAGCCCCACTGATCCGATATTTCATAGCGTCTTCACCGAATGAAACAAGCATTTTCCTTGCGATCTCTAAAATCGTGGCACCCTGCCCCAAACCAATATCAACAATCCGGTCGGGAAGAGTCGCGACACTCGCAAAGGCAGCGAATGCTCGCACGACATCATCCACATAGACAAAATCACGCGTGATGTCCCCGTCTTCATAAATCTCTAATACTCGGCCTTCTTGAATTTGACGTGCAAAAATTGACAAAACGCCTGTGTAAGGATTGTTCAGTGACTGACCTGGCCCATAAACATTCTGCAATCGCAAGATTCCAACCTTAACGTCCGTATTCCAGAACGCTTGGGTCAGTAGATATTCCTGCATCAGTTTACTTGAAGCATAGACTGACGCGGGTGCGACGGGACAAGTGGATGCATCTGTAGGAACCGGCGTTAGGATGCCGCCTTCGTGATCCTTTACGGCAAAATCGCCAGCTTCCAGATCACTCGGGCTCCGCTCGACCGCTTTGGTCGGTGCACCGTTCTCATCAACGCAAGCGCCTTCGCCGTAAACCGACCGAGAACCTGCTAAAACAACACGTGTCACACTCTTTGTCGCCCGTACGGCTTCAATCAGATTGGTGGTACCTATAACATTTACATTACAATACCGTGTCGGCAGGTCGAACGACTGCCCAGTCCCGGTCTCTGCAGCCAAATGGTAGATCACTTCGGGCTGCACAGTTTCCAGAGCAGATTGCAGTGCTTCCAAATCACAGACATCGCCCTTGATCACGGGAACTGCGGCTTGCTCTAGCGACGCGAGGTTTGCGGGATTGCCATCATGGGCTTGTGGATGGAGGTTGTCGTACACTGTCACCTCCGCCCCGTTCTGCTTTAGGTTTAGCGCCAATCGGGAACCGATAAAGCCCGCTCCACCAGTGATCAGAATTTTTGAAGGCTTCGTGGTCATATCGTTGTCTACCTAGTATAAGTTGTTATCGTCTCGAAGCTTGTCCACCTCTAAACGCTGACGGGGTTTAAAGAGACCTAGAGCCAAGCGCCTTAAGGCGGTCTAATTTCACCGAGACCTACGTTTTGCAACCCTATAGTGGGGAGTTTGCCGTCAGCGTTGGAGCGCGCTTGTTGCAAGTCTACGGAAGCTTGCAGAAAGTGCAGGGGAACTTGCTGTAAAAATTCCCATTCAGGACATCATGTTACGGCCAATACAACCAAGACTTGTAACTCGCTACAGTCTTTGAGGTGGCGAGCTGTATCTTGTTTTTATGGCGAATGCGCAAACTCATAGCAGCTATTCATAGGTGTGTATGAATGCTTACAACTGGTTGCACGGAGACCAATGTACATAATAGCCACTACGTCAACTTTATGAACAACGCGAAAGATTCTGCGGCGGCACTGTTTTCGCGCTGTACGGCTCATGAATTGTTAGGTTTAAGGCGGCGGATCCCAATGAAGACGTAGAGCGAGAGACTTTGGAATGAGATCTTTTATAAGGACCTCAGAATCTATAACTTGCCGCTTATTAGAAAAACGGAAAACACATGCTTGATATTCATAAAACCGCCCTCCCAGGGGTTCTTGTTCTCACACCGCGGAGATTTGGCGATGATCGCGGGTTTTTCAGCGAGACATGGAATAAGGAACGGATGGCCGAAGCTGGAATCACATTAGATTTCGTTCAAGACAACCACTCCATATCTGCAACAGTTGGCACGGTGCGGGGCCTGCATTTCCAGTCACCACCTCATGCTCAAGACAAGCTTGTTCGATGTGGTCGTGGCGCTCTTTTGGACGTCGCAGTCGATATTCGTCGGGGCAGTCCAACCTACGGTCACTGGGTCGCTGAAGAGTTAAGTTTTGAGAACGGCAAACAATTGCTTGTTCCTGCTGGTTTTCTACACGGTTTTATGACGCGGATGCCGGACACTGAAATTGTCTACAAGTGCACCGATTACTACGCGCCGGAATGCGATGGCGCAGTACGGTGGGATAGCTGTGGAATTGAGTGGGGCTTTGATGGCAACGCGCCTGTTTTGTCTGAAAAAGATATGGCCGCTCCAACACTAGCTGAATTTAGCTCCCCATTCACCTACGAAGCCTCCTGAAAGGGTATCTTATGAAACTGCTTGTTACAGGTGGTGCCGGATTCATTGGATCCGCGGTTGTGCGCCAAGCCATCGCTGGTGGTCATGAAGTCGTTAACCTTGATGCACTGACCTACGCTGCATGTCTAGATAACGTCGCCAGCGTCGCAGACGACCCGAAGTATGCCTTCGTGAAGGCCGATATACGTGATCGCGCGGCGCTTGATGAAGCTTTTGCGGATCACAAGCCAGACGCGGTAATGCATTTAGCTGCGGAATCACATGTGGATCGTTCGATCGACGCCCCTGGTGATTTTATCGAAACCAACATTACGGGCACATACAATATGCTCGAAGCTGCCCGCGGCTATTGGGCTTCGATGGGCAACCCTGACAGCTTTCGCTTCCACCACATTTCTACGGACGAAGTCTTTGGCTCGCTGCCAGCTGACCCAGACATACAGTTCACTGAAATGACCGCATATGATCCGCGCTCGCCCTACTCTGCATCCAAGGCCGCTTCTGACCATCTAGTGCGTGCTTGGTCGGAAACCTATGGTCTACCTGTAGTAATGACAAATTGCTCCAACAATTATGGCCCGTACCATTTCCCCGAAAAACTGGTTCCCGTGATCATTTTGAATGCCTTAGCGGGCAAGCCTTTACCTATCTATGGCGATGGGTCCAATATCCGTGATTGGCTTTATGTTGAAGATCACGCCGAAGCGCTCTTGGTGGTGCTCCAAAAAGGCGAACTAGGACGCAGCTATAATATTGGCGGTGAAAATGAGCGTACCAATCTTGAATTGGTTCAAACGCTTTGTAGCATACTTGATGATATTCGCCCTCTTGCGGAGGGGTCTTACGCAGACCTCATCACGTATGTGGCCGACCGACCGGGGCACGATGCACGATACGCCATCGATCCTAAACGCATAAGCACCGAACTAGGCTGGCGTCCTAGTGTTACCGTCGAAGAAGGCCTACGGCGTACGGTACAATGGTATTTGGATAACCCAGATTGGTGGCGTGCACTGCAAAACCGAGATGGCGTAGGAACGCGCCTGGGAGTCAAAGCATGATCTTGGTATTTGGAAAATCGGGGCAAGTCGCACGTGAGCTGAGCGTTCTTGACGGCGTGAAGTGTCTGGGACGTGACGAAGCAGACTATAACGACCCAACAGCGTGCGCTGAGATTGTCGCGACAACCACTGCCTCGGCGATCATCAACGCAGTGGCCTATACTGCTGTGGACAACGCCGAGACAGATGAAGAAACGGCACGTATTGTAAACGGCAACACGCCTGCTGCTATGGCGCAGGCTGCGGCAGCGCGAGGGATTCCATTCGTTCACATCTCCACCGACTATGTCTTTGAGGGTAACGGCGACAAACCTTGGAAGACCAACGATCCCGTCAATCCTCAGAATGCCTATGGGCGCACCAAACTTCTGGGTGAAAACGGTGTTAGGGATGCCGGCGGTCCTCACGCTATCCTACGGACATCGTGGGTGGTCTCCGCTCATGGCAACAATTTTGTTAAAACCATGCTACGCCTCGGTGAGGCCCGAGATGCTTTAACTATCGTAGCCGACCAGTTTGGCGGGCCAACCGGAGCCCGAGAAATTGCTGCGGCTTGTCATAGTATCGCGCATCAGCTTGTGAAAGACACTTCCAAGTCCGGAACCTATCATTTCAGCGGTGCACCCGATGTAAGCTGGGCCGACTTTGCAATTGCAATTTTCGCTAAGTCCGGACTGACTTGCTCCGTTACAGGTATCCCATCATCTGACTACCCATCGCCGGCAGCTCGCCCTTTGAACTCTAGGCTGGATTGTGAAACGACGTTGTCGACATTCGCTATTTCGCGGCCTGACTGGTCGCGCACCCTCACTCATATTCTCGCAGACTTGGAACACCAATAATGACTGTACGCACGAATTCCCGAAAGGGCATAATCCTCGCGGGCGGGTCTGGAACCCGACTGTATCCCATAACCGTCGGAATCTCGAAGCAGCTGCTGCCAGTCTACGACAAGCCTATGGTTTATTACCCGCTATCCGTTTTGATGCTGGCCGGCATCCGCGAGATTTGCGTTATCACGACTCCGCAAGACCAAGAACAGTTTCGACGTACTTTGGGTGATGGCAGTCAGTGGGGCATTTCACTAACATATATCGAACAACCAAGCCCCGACGGATTGGCGCAAGCGTTCATTCTAGCCGAAGATTTTCTAGATGGTGCACCTTCTGCGCTGGTGCTTGGCGACAACATTTTCTTTGGCCACGGGTTGCCTGAGCTACTGGCTGGCGCCAGCGATCGCGATGTTGGTGGTACAGTCTTTGGCTACCGTGTATCCGATCCAGAACGCTATGGCGTAGTCGCGTTTGATGATGATGCAAAAGCCACTGTTATTATTGAAAAACCGGAGGTGCCACCGTCCAACTACGCTGTAACCGGGCTGTACTTTCTCGATGGGTCCGCTCCGGCCCGTGCCCGCCAGGTGAAACCCTCCGAACGCGGCGAAGTTGAGATTACGTCTTTGCTTCAGATGTATCTCGACGAAGATTTACTCGATGTGGAACGTATGGGGCGTGGTTTTGCTTGGTTCGATACCGGCACGCACAGCAGCCTGTTGGATGCAGGAAATTTCGTGCGAACCTTAACTAAACGTCAAGGGCAGCAAACTGGTTGCCCAGAAGAAATCGCGTTTGAAAATAAGTGGATAGAAATAGACCAGTTGGCTGAGCAGGCCAAGAAATTTTCCAAAAACGAGTATGGGCTGTACCTAAAATCGTTGGTCGAAGTGGGCTCTTCTTAACGTAACTCTCGGGACCTAAGAGCCACAAATTCATTCGCAGGCAGCCTTTTGTGATCCGTCAGATAAACGGAAAATCTGCACGCGCGCTAAAGTCTGTTGGCCAGACATGCTAAATATAAGGCTATTGTCCCAATGGTTCTCTGGCGGGCTGCTCCAGATCTGTATAGCGCTCGAATTCTTTTGATCGCACTGCCTTTTCGGGCATTTGAAAATTGGGCTAGGGATTCTTTCGCCTTTGGCGTTAGCTTGTGCTGCGTAGCATTCAGGTTCCGAATGTTTGTGTCATTCCAATCAGCAAATTTCCCTCCGGTAACGAAAAATAGTCGGCTAGCTTTCCCCCTCAGCGTTCTATTTGTTCCAATGAGATTATTCAGATGCTGGCGGTAATACAGCGTCGGAGCAGGATCACGCACAACAACTCCACCGCAGCCGCTAATCATCTGATACACCCACCAGTCGTGGGCGACCAAGGCATCAACTTCTTGTGCCGCTGATTGCAACAAACGTATTGCTGGCCCGTTCAGCATCATCGTGTTGCCCGCGCCAATGGATTGAACCAGAGAATTTCCGAAACTTGGATGCTTAGAAAAGTTTGAAGACTCTCCAACCAATTGCAACTCTTCATTGCAAATTACGCTGCCTGCGGCATAGAGGACAGGAATTTGCTTGTCCTGTACGTCCGCAATTGAGGCGCGTCCCCTTGAGATTTTTTCAGGGAACCAAACATCATCCTGATCTGAAAAAGCCACAAGTTCGGCGGTACTGGGCACGCGAACAAGGAGGGAAAGAAAATTAGCAGCAAATCCGCCCTTTGGGCCAGTGACAATTGTAACCTCGTGATCTTGTTTAACTTGGCGCTTAAAGGTCCTGATTAGTTCAACTGTATCGTCAGACGAACCGTCGTCTGACACGAGCAGATCCCACTGATCATCTATCTGCTCAACAAAGCTTGATAGCTGTTCGTTTAGAAACTTCTCTCCGTTAAACGTGGCGAGCAGTATTGTTACTCTGTCGCTTTGACTTTCCAAAACACCCGCCTTTAAACCAGTCCAAGTTCCAAAAAATGTACAACTTGGCAATTCCCCGATTCATATAAGAAGCTGCTTGTCTGAAAAACCCCTAACCTTTTGATGCGCTTTGTTAACAGTTGTTAACCGGCCTTTGGAATTGCCACATCTTGGGGTTTCGTTGCCAAGAC